>NZ_JAMSHO010000002.1 GCF_040147005.1 Halomonas sp. H10-9-1
TGGCGCGTCACCTCGAAGCCCGCGCCCTCCAGGGCGGCCACCACTTCACTCCGGTTCGTCACCTCGCCCCGCTCGGCCAGGGACAGCAGGCCATCGGTGATCTGCCGCTGCGCCTGCACCCGCTCGCGGGGCAGGTCCGAGGGGTACGTCAGGGCCCGCTGGTTGGCGGGGTCGTCGGGGTCGTGCAGCTCGTATTTGGCGTTAACCAGACCCTTCCAGGCGTCGATCCGGGGCCGGTCGGCCCGGTCGTAGTAGGGCTGGAGCCGCTTGCCGCTGGTCAGCTCGACGTTCGGCACCACGAAGTTCAGTTCCAGCCGGTCCTTGTCGCGGTGCTCGACCCACAGGCAGTCGTACTGGTCGCCATCGAGGCCCGGCAGCAGCGCGGCCTCGAACGAATCCATGATCTCCCCCTTGGTGGCGGCATCCAGGTCGGGCTCCTGGAACGACAGCACGCCGGAGGTGTACCGCTTGGCGTACTGGCTGCTGTCGATCAGCGCCTCGGTCTGGTCGGGGTCGCCGCGCAGCAGCTCGGCGCCCTCACGGTCGCGTTCCTTGCCCAGCAGGTACTCCACGGGGCCCGCGCCGCGCCCGGTGCCGCGCCGGGTGAACTTGACGATCATCGGTGCAAGGCCCTCAGCTCGGCCAGCTCGCGCTCCACGGCGGCCAGGGCGGCGATCACCTGCACCTTGTCCACGGCTCCCCATTCGCCGCTGTTCACGCGCCGCGCGATCTGGTTCAGGTTGTTGCCGATCCCGGCAAGCTGCCGCAACAGCGCCGGGTCGGCGGGCTCGGGCGCCTGGGTCTGGCGCACCCAGTCGCCGTCAGGGTTCAGGCACTGCTCGCGCATCCACGCCGCCAGCCGCGCCTTGGGGCACCGCCACTTGAGGGTTTCGTACTCCTCGGCGGTGCAGCGCACCTTGATGACCTTCTCCCGCTTGGGCTCGGCGCCGGGCGCCGTCAGGGGCGGGCGGCCCTTGCCGCGCCTCACCAGCCGGTCGCCCTGGTACCGGTGCGCATCCTCCGCCCACTGCTCGTCCAGCTCGGGCGCGTCGTCCTGGTCGGGGTGCTTGTCGTCAGCCATCACTCGTCCTCGTTGATCGCGTCGAATACCGCCCGGCGGGATGCCGTCCCGCTAAACCCAGCTCACCGGGCGGGTTTACTCCAATGGCAACGACGGCTGATCGTCTCGTTGCCGTTTCTGGCTCTCCAGGGCCTCCAGGCGGGCCGCTAGGGCCTCGGTCCGGGTCTCGGCCTTGGTGCGCCCCTGCGCGGCCTCCTGGGCCGTCTGACGGGCTTCCTGGGCTTGCTGCTCCAGGGCAGCCAGCCGCTCCCGGTACTCGTCGCGCTGTTCGGCCAGGGCCTGGCGGTGTGCCTGGGCGTCCTGCTGGCGGGCCTGCCGCTCCTCCTGGAGCGCCTGGGCGCGCTCCTCGGCCTGTTGCTGGGCGGCCTCGGTGCGGGTCTCGGCCACCGCCAGGGCACGCTCGGCCTCGATCCGTCCCTGGTCGGCCTGCTTGGCCTCGCGCTGCGCCTCGATGCGGGCCTGACGCTCCTCGTCGCGCTGTTCCTCCAAGGTCTGGCAGCGGTTGCGGGCCTCGGCCAGTTGCTGCCGGGCGTCGTCGCGCTGGGCCTCCAGTTCCCGCACCCGCTCGCGGAACTCGGCCAGGGCGCTGCGTGCCTCGTCGCGCTCGCCGGTAACCCGGTCCCGCTCGCTTTCCAGCGCCTCGACCTGGGCGCTCAGCGTCTCGGCCTGCTCCTCCAGCTGCTCGCCGGTCTCGGCGAGCTGATCGGCGGTCTGCCGGGCGTCCAGAGCATCGGCCTCCGCATCGGCGCGGGCGGCGGACGCCTGGCGCTCGATCTCCTCGGCCAGGGCGGCGGCCAGCTCGTCAGGCAGCCGGGCAGCCTGTCGCTCGGCGGGCGCCTGAGCGGCCCGCCAGGCGGTCAGGTGCCGGTGGATGGTGTTGGGGCTGCCGCTTCCCAGCTCGGCGCGGACGCGCTGAATCGTGGGCTTTTCACCCTGCCCAACCAGGGCATCCGCGGCGGCGGCGACTTCGGCGTAGGTGATTCCGGGGCGTGCCATATCGTATCCCTCTTGGCTGAAGCGTATAACGTATTTCATATTATATTAAATACAGTACATAATACAATACAAAATACAGCCACACTACGAAATATCCCGGCTACGGGGCGTGTTCGCGGCGTCCCGGCATGGAAAACCCCACGATGGCGGGATTTGAGTGGCCAGACGCCAGCCTGCTCAGCACGAACCTCGGGTCGCCCTCGACGCGGCTCACAGCGCCCCTCGATGACCTGCTGCCGCGCCTTACTCGTCGGCGTCCTCCGAAATCCACACGGTCGCCAAGGCCAACGCCTCGTCGTGGTCCTGGAACTCCTGGTGATCGACCTCCGCACCATCCGCAAGGAGGCAGACCATCCAGCCGCCTCCCAGGGCCGGAGGGATCGGAGTCAGGGTGAAATCACGCTCGGCCATGAATCCTCCTGGTGTGATCCAGCGCCACCGCCCACGCCGCGACCGCTTGAGGCGGTCCCGCCCTGGTCGGTGGCTTCGGGGGGTGTTGGGGGGCGCAGCCCCCTGACCCAGCTCACAGAGGCCCAGACGAGCGAAGCGAGTCAAAGGGCCCTCTGTGTATGCTGGCTTATGGTCAGAGAAGGTGCAAGCGCCCTTATTGCTTCCCTATAAAGAGGAAAGCCACCTCTGGAAAGAACACGGATGCACTAAATAAAGGGGCAACGGGAAAAGGAGGTATTAATGGAAGCACTCATCATCGTGCTGGTCCTGATCGCATATATTCTCAAATGATCAGGCTAACGCGGCTCGGCTATCGGACCCGCGACTCGGGCCGGATCAAAGATCCGGCCTCGCTTGGGTCTGGGGGGGGGGGATGCCTCCCTACGGTCGGCAAGGTCGTTCCACACTGAAGAAGAACCCATCCAGCAGGGCTATTATCTGATATGGCTTCGAGTGCCACGCTACCGGTCAACGAGTCGTCCATGCAGGCGAACCTGCCGTAAGGTGTCTTCGAGGTAAAAGCTATCCATGACACTCCTTATCCTTTCGTAGTCCTGATCGGAGTACCTCTGGTGCTTCATGGCTTCAAAAAGCTTCCCTAGGGCTACCGAAATACCCGCTTTTACCTCTGGTTCGTCCTTGTACGCACTAAACCCACTTTCGAGCACCATGGCGGCTGATACTAGCCGGTGTGGCGTCTCCCCCTCATATCCATGGAGTACCTCTGGCCTCAAAAGCCTGCATGATGTGATTAGCCCGTCGGCAACATCACTGGGATCCCCCTCTAAAAGGGATCCTCGCAGCATACTTCTGATAGTCCAATACACCCTTAACTCTCTGTAACTGCGACTCAATTTCTCAAAATACATCCCCCGCCCCCTTTTTTTTCCTTCGGTAATAGGTTCTTCGACTGACACCTAACGCAATCCAAGGCTGGGCTTCCTCCGCACTTCCCTTCCTTCTCACCTCACCAGACCGAACGCCGCCCTTGCGGCCCTGTGCGGCCTGCCAAGCGCTGAATGCAGCTGGGTTGAAGTTCCGGTGGGTGTAACGGGCCACGCTCTTAGCCGAGGCCCGTATCTCGCTCTCGGGGAGCGGAGTCTCAAAGTCGTTGTAGGCTCGTGCGCGGACCAACACCGCCTCATGCCAGCGGTCGTAATCCGGCCAGCCCTGACGGATCGCCCGGTAAGCCCAGCGGCGCAGGCGATCGAACAGGTTGCAGTTCCGGCCTAGCCCGTAGTCGGGCAGCCGCTTACGGCGGTCGCCATACTGCTCCAGGTCCAGCCAGCTATCCAGGTCACCCAACTCGTAGAGTCGGGGCTCCCACTCAGTGACACGCCAAAAGGGGTGGAGGGGGTTCTTGCAGATCAGACCGGCATAGCCTGCGTCGGCGTCCAGCAGGGCCCTCAGCGCGCAATCCACGGCCGCCGCGTAGCGCAGCGGCCCGGATCTCGCGTCTGGCGCCGTTCTAACCGGTACGTCCAGGCCATAGATCAGATGGGCGTGGCCGTTCTCGGGGTTCTGGGCCACGATCGTCGGCGGCGGGGCGCCACGGTCGTTCCAGTCCAGGGCAGCGCCGCTACGATCCACGTCGTAGACCAGCCAATAGCGATGCGTCGGGCCGTTGGGCTGGATATACCGGGCAGCGAGGGCCCTCTGTATATCGCGGATGCGCAGGCCATCGCCCAGGGTGTCGGTGTGGTAGGGCTTCCGGGGGAGCCGCTGACGGAAAAGCGCCAGATTCGTTGGTGCTGGGCCTTGGCAGGCCTCTGCGGGTTGGGTCACAATGTCCTCACGTTCTACGTGCACCCTCGTTCCCGTCATGCCGCCAAGCTATTCCGGGTTCGGGGGTGTTCCCTTTTGGACGCCCTATCGACGCTACTTCGTTGTTTTTACGCTCCTACGGCGCCACCGTCCAGCCTCAGCGGTAGACCTCCCGCCGGTGTCCGATACGGACCACCAGCACGCACACCCGCTCATCCTCGATCTGTGCGATCAGCCGATAGTCACCGACGCGATACCGCCACAGCTCGCCCATGTTGCCCTGTAACGGCTTGCCCAGCTGGCGAGGGTCCTCGAGCGGCTGCACCCTCTCGCGCAGGTAGTCGCGAATGCGCTTGGCCTCTGTGTGGCCCATTTTCTTCAGTTGCTTAACCGCCGCGTCCGTCAGCTCAATTTGCCAGCCCAAGCTCACGCTCCACGTCGTCCAGTGAGTGGGTGGCTTCATCGCCGCTGCGCAGGCGCTCCAGGGTCTGCTCGGCCAGGTAGGTGTCTTCCAGGTCCTCGAGGTGCTCGAGAATCGCCTCTCGGGCGTAATAGGTCTTAGTGCGCCCGGTGGCCTTGGCCAGGGCGTCGAGACGCTCCTCAATGTCGCTGGGCAGTCGAATCGCCAACATGGCGTGCACTCCTATCTAGGGTGATATACACGTATATCATAAGCCCGGGGCGGCCAGTTCGCTAGCGCTCCATCCCGAAATCGCGCCCACGCTGCTGACGTTGCCGCACTTTCACCGCCTCTTGGCCTCGGGCGTCCAGCGCGACACCCTCTCGCTCAAGTCGTTGACCTGCTTGCTCAAGCGTTGCACCTGGGCGCTCAGCGCCGCGTTGTCGGCCTGCGTAGCCTCGAACATGCTCTGCAAACTCTCGTAAGCGGCCTGCCACTCCCGATGCTGCGTCTCGTAGGCGCCCTGTAAGCTCTCGAAGGCGTTCAGCAGCTCGCGCTCCAGGTCGGTCATCTAGTACCCCTCCAGGATCCGGTATTCGCCGTTCTCGCCGTAGGCGGTGGCGCTCGGGTCGATCTTCGCGCATAGCCTCCGGCTCTCGCCGCAATGCGTCAGTTGGATCGCGCCGCCCTCCTGGGCCAGCCGCTCCAAGGTCGCGTTGTGGCTCGCGATCTCGTTGATCTGCCCCGTGATGTACCAGCTCATCGCGGCGATGGCGCCGGCGCCCAGCAGCAGGCTCAGGCAGACCGGGATGGTCACGGCCAGCCAGCTCCTTAGCGCGGTCCGCTGCAAGTTCCGGCTCTGGGCGCGGATAGCGGCGCTGGTTTTCCTCTCGCTTTCGTTCAACGCCTCGATCAAAGCGTCCTCGTAGTTCTCGAACGCGCTCCTCACGGCCTTCTCGGTATCGGCGGCTTGCGCCTTCGACCTCTGCTCGAAGGCCGTCGCCAACCGTGAAATCTCGCTCATACAGCTTCCCTCGCAGTCGTAACGGCTTGCCGCCCTCGGGGTCGGCCACGCTGATGCTGGTCTTGGTC